>NZ_JAUBQH010000102.1:0-11552 GCF_036701145.1 Microcoleus sp. Pol17C6 | reverse complement strand
CGTGATGCTATATCTGCCCATTCTTGTAACTTTTTTATGCCTTCTCTTATTCCTCAATCACAGACCTGAATCCTTACAATCTCGTGAAAGTTACGTGCACACTAGCTTATTACGCAATACAGAATCATTTTGTATTTCTATGAGTTTCTATTAGCTGATCTTTTGCCTTCCACTTCATGAAAGAGCAACTCGCCAGCAGTGCTGCTGGGATGACACAAGACCGAGGCATACATAGATTTATTGTTACTAGCAATAAATGTGTAAAGAATGATTGCAGCCCAGGAATTTAATGAATTTACTATTGCCAAGTTGATTCCTTGATCATACTATTATTGATAGTGCGATAAGTTTGGGATCACGACGGTGATTGCAACCGATTGCAAGAACTAGAGCTAGCTTCCGGTTAGCCCTAAAATTGCCAAAAAAAATGGCCGCTGTTTGGGCGGGCCACAAAAATTTAAAAAGTTAATTTCAGTCTATCACCGCACGTGCTGCGGCGCAAACTTATTTAGAGCCCGCCCAAAAAAAAGCGGTCATACCTCCTGTCTAGGGCGAGTATGACCTTACAAAGCAAGTTACATTATCTTGACCAATTTAGTCAAGATTGCATTTCACTTGAAATCCCTTACACTTGGCCGCTAGTACCTGTCTGCGGTAAACGGGCTTATAAAAAGGGATGGACTCACAAATCATATAATCACCCAGAAATTCTTGCTGAACTCCAAACTGGCAAGGCTACAGGCGTTGGCTTAAAGCTGGGCAACGGGCTGTTAGCGATTGACATCGATGGCGAATCAGCGGCCAAGATGTTAGCCAAGTTAGCAGGCAGCAACAGCCTCACACCTTTTTCAAAGACAACCGCGTGGTCGAGTGGCCGTGCTGGCAGAAAGCAGTGTTTGTTCTCAGTGCCATTCGCCGATTGGCCCCGGTTACGCAATCTACGCATCGCCACCGAAGTTACTGGTGATGACGGTAAGGAAGAATATTTAGAGTTTCGCTGGCTCGGCACTCAAAGCGTGTTACCCCCAAGCCTCCACCCGGCGACAAACAAACCTTATATTTGGATCAACAATCCGCTCGACACTCCCCCGGCGATCGCTCCCGAATGGCTGATCGACCTCTGCGAAAATTGGCATAGCGAGTATGTCGGCGCTGAGGAGTTAGATTTGGTGCGCTTCCCGGTGCGATTGTTCGAGCACTTCGGCCGCCAGATGAGCGTCTGGTTGCTCGCGCGCCGCTTCGACCTATCCCGTCGCAGTCCTGGCGGCAAACCGAAAGGGTGTGGGACGGGAAAATTTAACATCACGGCAGCAGCCAGAATTTTAAATCGCAGCGCCGGACACATCCGAAAATTATTGTGTGCCGCCAAGAATTCCGGGTTGATCCGCAATTACCTACAGCGCGGCAACTGGGTTACAGTTTTTTACACCAGCCTCGAAAAAGCGATCGCGATCGCCGGAATCGACAAGCTCGGCCCGGTCGCCGCCATCAACATTGACGAACTAGCTAACATCCACATCATCGCTACAGAAGTGGAAGCACAACATTTGCAACGAGCATCTTTTCACCGGCAACGGCAAGAAGAGATGCGGCAAATACAAGCCCAGGGTTCTGACCCTGGGCAACCGACGCAGCTAATTGCGCCGACCGCTCTGCACACCTGCGAAAAACCGGCGCGGGTACTGGGGAAGAGCGAGCGGTTCATGTTCTGTGAATCGGGTTTCCGCTTCTACGGCGGAAGTATTGAGGCGATCGCACAGTCGAGGGGAATTTCTCCCTCGACTGTGAGCCGCCACCTTTCCAATAGCTACAGACTGACGGCTGCACCTGTACGAGGCTTTCGTGAAGAATTGCCGCCAATAGTCAAAAAACAACTTGTGGAGCGTCTGCCACTCCTTCAAAATATGCCCCCAAAACTATGCGTGGAGGACGGCTTAATTTTGATGCGCGGGGAATGGTGGCAGCCTCACTGCAATGTCTACGTTCTCAATCATCGTCTTGTCTCAGCTAGGTGGCGGAGGGGGCGCATTCAGGCCGCGATTGATAAGCAAACATTATGCGTCAAAAACAGCTCGCCGGGAAATCCAGACAATAACTTTCTCTTATCAAACTCTTCTTTTCCCAAGAAAGACGAAGAGCCAGAGCGGGGAAAAGTTGCAGCGAAAAAACCGGGACAAGGAAAATCAAAAAGGATCATGCCTCATCAATAACTAAAAAATGGGATGTTTTGCCGTGACTTGAAGCCTTGGGTCAGCTTATGCGTTTTAACCTGACCGAGCTTTATCACTTTTAAGCCCTAGGTCAGGATAAGTTCCTTCCTAAAACATATTCATTGCCCGGTTAATTTTCCGGAAACGGCATTAGTGTGTTGTCTCGGTGCCATATCGGCGTAGGAATAGCGAAGCTGCCATAGACCGCAAAGTAGCAATTAAAACCCTCATCTGGTAATGATTACAGGCATTTTTTCGCTTACTGTTCGTGTGTGCCTTGCAAATACTCAGTTCCCACAGCAGAGTATTGGTTATACTCTGCTGTGGGAAACGAAATAACAGCGGGAACCCTTGCCAGCAAAGGCTTTTAATCCAGCTCTCGACAGGCAGAAGTTTTAGTAAACAAGCTGGACTTTAGCGATCTGAGTAATATTTACCTTTCTTTACGTACCTGATGTTCTCAAATAGCCTGGATCTCGATTTGGGAAAAATAAGCGCTCAAGCCCTTACCCGGCAATGATTTTAAGTCCTACTTTGCGGTTCGTGTCAGCTTCGCTAGTTTTGGGCCATATCCTGATTCCTACCGTTTTTTCCAATAGGCTAGATTTAATCGTCACCATAAAATAAATACTACGGAGAGACAAAGGATATGACGCCAGAGGAAGCGGTGCGAAAAATTGAGCGAGCTGCCAATGAAAAATTGATAGAACTGAATTTGTCGTGGCTGAGTCTGAAAGAATTGCCACCGGAAATTGTCAAGTGTACGCATTTGACACGGCTTGTACTCTGTGACAATGAGATTACCTCCATTCCAGAGGTGCTCGGGCAATTGTTGCATCTGACAGAGCTTGACCTCAGCAGAAATCAGATTATCTCCATCCCAGAGGACATCGGGCAATTGTCGCATCTGAGATGGCTTGAACTCAATCGAAATGAGATTACCTCCATCCCAGAGGCACTTGGACAACTGTCGAACCTGAAATCGCTTAGCCTGAATAACAATGAGATTACCTCAATCCCAGAGGCGCTCGGGCAACTGTCGAATTTGGAAGGGCTTTCCTTCAGTGGTAATCAGATTACCTCCATCCCAGAGGCGCTCGGGCAACTGTCGAATCTGATAGGGCTTTGCCTCAATAATAATAAGATTACCTCCATCCCAGAGGCGCTCGAGCAACTGTCAAATCTGGCATGGCTTGAACTCAGTGACAATAAGATTACCTCCATCCCAGAAGCGCTTCGTGATTGGGTGGAAGACATCCCAGAAGCATTTTTTGATTGGGTTGAAGAGTGATTTCACGTCAAATCCTTGCTCTGTATAGTTTTACCTGGTTTGACTATAAGGTTTATAGTTTAATGCTTATAGTTAAGTCTGCTGTGTTAACCTTTGAAACTACACTCCTCTACCTAACAAGGTAGCTTTTGTAGCGTTTCTAAGTTATAGATGGGGATTGTTGCATTTCCGCGTGTGGGAAAGCATGGAAAGACTTGCGATCCTTCTTTTGACTTGATCCGGCTTCACCTCTTTCTTCGTGCTGCAACTGTTCGAGGTTACTGTGACCGCTAATTTCTTGAATAATCCGCAGCGGAATGTCGGCGTTGTTCCCGAACGTCTGGGGTAAAATATAACGACACCTTCGTTTCTTGTGCGAGCGCCCAGAATAACCCAAGGAAACCTGGAGGTCTTTTTCTTTCCCTACCCCGACACCCTAACTTTTTGTCAAATGAAACCAGAATTCAATTTTTTTGAGCATTGGTATCCTATGATACCACTCGAAGACTTAGATCCCAAGCAACCAACTTCAGTAACACTTTTGGGACTGCGTTTAGTTATCTGGAAACCCAAATCATCTGAAACTTTCCAAGTGTTTTTAGATCGATGTCCCCACCGCCTTGCGCCCCTAAGTGAGGGGCGCATTGATGACGAAACAGGGAATTTAATGTGTAGCTATCACGGTTGGCAATTTGATGAGCAGGGAATTTGTACTCATATTCCCCAAGCGGAAAATCCAGAACTTGTAAGCAAGAATAAAGAAAATCTGTGTGCTGTAGCACTACCAGTTCGTCAGCAACAGGATTTACTCTGGATTTGGCCAGACGCAAAATCAAGCGAACAAGCTGCAAATACACCCTTACCTTTATCACCGCAGATAGATGCAGCTAAAGGGTTTGTTTGGTCTTCTTTTGTACGAGATTTAGAATATGACTGGGAAACCCTTGTGGAAAATGTGGCAGATCCGAGTCATGTTCCTTTCGCTCATCACGGCGTGCAGGGCAATCGCAAACAAGCAAGATCGATTGCCTTCAAAATGGTGCAATCAACACCTAATTTGATTGAAGTAGCAATAGCTGGGCCTTTTCAAAGAAAAATCACTTTTGAACCCCCTTGTCGCTTGGAGTATGCGGTCAGTTTTGGCGATGACGGCAAACAGTTGGGATTAATCACCTACTGTATACCTGTGT
This sequence comes from Microcoleus sp. Pol17C6, assembly GCF_036701145.1. Taxonomy (NCBI): domain Bacteria; kingdom Bacillati; phylum Cyanobacteriota; class Cyanophyceae; order Oscillatoriales; family Microcoleaceae; genus Microcoleus; species Microcoleus sp. Pol17C6. The sequence goes on along the minus strand of NZ_JAUBQH010000102.1, from coordinate 6,882 downwards.
CTCCTGGGAAGTCAAGAATTGTCGCTCTATTTGCCCGTAACTTTGGTCAAACACTCTCTCGTCTTAAACCCCGTTGGTGGGATCACATCACCAATCGCAATGTTGTTCTTGATGGAGATATGATTCTTCTACAGCAGCAAGAGTATTTTCTCCAACAAGCAAAATCTACCCAAAGCTGGAAAACTGCCTATAAGTTACCTACAAGTGCAGACCGTTTAGTAATTGAGTTTAGGAACTGGTTTGATCGCTATTGTCACGGACAACTACCCTGGAGCGAAGTTGGAATCAATGTTCCACCGACACGGAATATCAATAACGATCGTCAACAAACGCTGGATCGCTACAAACAACACACCCAACATTGTAGTAGCTGTCGAAAAGCACTTTTGGTCGTGCAACGCTTACAAGCATTGCTTTTAGGCTACTTTGTAATTACTGTTTGCACTGTTGCTCTTTTTCCTGATGAATTGCGACTTAATGTGGGCTTACCCTTAGTTGTGATAGCACTACTAGGTCTAGGAGCTTACACTTGGCTGAGATTCTGGCTTCGTCCTAGATTTTACTTTGTGGACTACATTCATGCACACAGATAAAGGCATTTGTCAGACACTTTTGCAGTAGTTTCCTGCTCAAATTCACTAAATGAGCCAACAGATGCTCACAATATAAGTATACTAATTATCCTAGGCAAATTCATGTTTTTAATATTTTTTTATGGTGTTGCTGATTTATGGTTTGAAAAGCTAAATATGCCAGTCATATAAACCAGTAGGCACAAAGCTTCTGGATTTTCAAATTGTTTTTTTATTCCCAGGTTAAGCAACGCCAAATTTTTCTATAATTTAGGTAAGTTGGTTAATACTTACTACCAAATTTCCATGACAGAAAGGAACTCTACAGAGCAGCAACCTACGATCTACAATCCGATTATCTGGAGATTGGAACTACAAAACTCAGAAAAACCCAGTCGAGACACCTATATTAAAACCTTAGGAGAATTACCGGATTTTGTTCTGAAAGCAAACCAGATTTTGTCATCTAATCAAGAAGGGGATTTCCAGAGGTTACTGAATCATTATCGAGAGGTATTCAAAGCCATCCAGAAATGGATTGTTCATTTTGACAAGCAGAGCCATGATTCCTCCCTATCTGACCCTCCAGAACTGCGTTTCTCATGGGAATTTGACTTTAAGCCCCACGCTGAGGAATCGTGGGCTTTATTAAACCTTTGCCAAGAGATTGTGAAGCGAGCTCCGTTGTATGGGCAAGATTTCCTAAAAGTTACTAGCGCGACAGAACTGTGGTGGAGCTGCCATTTTGAGCGCCTTCAAGAGACTTTTTTCAAAAACGGGATTTTTAGCAAACAACCTGAACTACAGGGAAAACAATACTCTTGTGATGTGATGTCAAAACGCATCCGAGAAGACTTTAATACACTTCATCAACGGAAATTCGCTGACAGCTCTCAGTTCGACTTGACGAAGATAGCCACTTGCGATGCTACAGAAGAAGCCTTAAGATTTTTCGCTGAAGATATTGCCCAACAGGATGACGAATTTCGTCGCCAAATTTACTCCAGCTATATAAAAATTAAGAAACGTGTTGTGAGAAGTGCGCGTAATAATCCCAATCTACAATTAATGGTGTTGGAACCAGATGGTTCTCTTCATGTAGGTGGTAAAGGCAAGCGAGGCAAAGGGAAAAACCCATCCCAGTCGAAAAAAGGGTTTGTTAAGAAAAGTAAACATTAACCGAAAAGCTGCACAAAAGTTGAACCTAAATTACCCTTATGAGACTTTGGGTAAAGAGAAGCTATTGTTTGGAGATCAAAAGTTTCCCTGATAACTGGCAGATATCTAACAGGAAGTCTGTCGCTGTTATCTCCCTCCCCTCCCTAAATTTCTTCTGAAATTTTGAATAACTGCATTCCATCAGTCTAGGTGGAAAGGGATTTTTATGGGAAACAATGACTCGTATTTGTGCATCTCCAAGACCACATGGTCTTCCACGGCAACTGCTTCTCTCTCATGGTTAACTACCACGCGATCGGGCAATACGTTACCCATCTGGGCGGTCAAGCCTTACATACCCCGCATCACCATGCCAGCCTCAACATCTCCGCCTTCTTCTTCGGTCATCCCCCCACCGACTACGCCGAAACCCGTCATGCCTATCAAGATGCCATTATCAACCTCAGCCCCGACGACTTTTTCAGCCTCAAAAAAGCTCTCGACCTTCACTGCGATCGCCTCACCCTACAACAAGCGGTCGCCTACATCCGCCTTAGTGGTTGGGATGCCAAAATCTTCTTAGCCTGCCTTTCCGTCCTCCAATCCCACGCTGAATCTGCCTCCGACACTCAGCGACAAGAACTCATCCAACTCATCCATAACGTCTGGGACACCTACTATCCGATCGGTGAATTCCAAGACCTCGCCTTCCAACTCGGCACACTCCTGATCGCCCTGCAAGACTATCGCACAGCATCTGGGTACTTCCAACAGTCCCTTAAACTGCACGGCTTACAACCCAAGACTTTATATCACCTCAGCCAGTGTTATCACCACCTGGGCGAAACCGAACCTGCTCTTTACTGCATCCATCAGGCCATAAAATTAGAGCCAAATTTCAGAGCCGAACAGTTATAAGTAGTTAGCCAAAAGTACACTCAACATTAAGACGAGTTAAAGACACTCCAACGCCTTGAAAATGAAGAAATTGAGCGCTCTTAGCCGCATCTTGCTTTACGGCGGTGAAATTGGTGCAGGCATGGAGGGAGTTGAAAAAACCCTCTGGCCTAATTTAGCTTCTCTTGTTGGGAGAGACCAGTTTATTGGCCTGTGGGATAGTCGTTTGGATTAAGCTTTGGCGTATGGATGAAGCAATTCGCTTTATTCAATACTTCGGACAGTTTTTGGAACGCTCCTACAAGCTTTATAGGGCAAGGAGGATAAAAAAGTCGAATTAAATGCCAGTCAGGGGTGGAGCTGACATTGATTTAATTATCCACAGGGGCTGCGAAGTCTTAGAGCCTAAGCCATTGGGCTATATAAAAACTGTCCGGACTATTGTTTATTAATCAATAAAAAAATCAGCGATCGCTCTCTAGTTTACCAGAGCGATCGCCATTCCCGCTCGCGCTGATATCATCAAAATATATTATTCGGATGAACCGGAAACAATCTCCCTAATACTATATACCTTTTATTGTCTAAAGGTCTAATAGGTTTAAGTGTTTACGCAACTGTTCAACATTCTTGATTTGGCTCCAGTCCACATCAGCCTGTTGTAACAGAGAAATCGCCACGCCCATCAAATGCTGAGGATACACTCGTTCTGCTGGTGGCACAGCTTGGGCGTTGTTGTCCCTAACAAGTCTGGCTGTATCTGCTAACCATTCATGCTGGTTGCGAGTAATTTTGAAATTGACCGCTACCAGTTTCTCCTTGGAATTAGCCAGAGTCGCAGCTTCAACCGGAGGGTCAAGAGCGGGTATCCTATCAGCTTCAATATCTACTGGTGCTGGTGACTGCTTAATTCCGGAAAACTGGCTCAGCTTTCCCATCCCCCCCATTTTACTTTTAGGTTTGTTCACGACAACCTCCACAATTTTTTGCACTCTTTAGCCAAAAACCGATAAGATGAAGCACCGGAGGACTTGGCAGCATAGGCGGTGACAGGCTTTTGCTGAGCAATAGATTCTGCCACAGCAATGTTGTCAGGAATCACCGTATGCAGCAGCCGATAGTCCAGTTCCACAGAAGCCTCAACCAGCAAACTGTCAGCTTCCTGGGTTAACAGCAGGCGCGACTTATAGCGAGTCCGTAACACCTCAATTGGCACTCCTGTTTGCTCCCCTCGAATTAATTCCACCGCTTCCGACAACCCCTTGAGAGCAGCCGGTTCGCACAAAGTCGGAATCAACACGCGATCGCACGCCAACAAAGCCTGTACCGAAACAGAGGAAAGCCCTGGCGAACAGTCCATCAGGCACACATCAAACCCCTTCAGCTTAGAGAGGGCTGGGGTGAATAAATCATGAGGTGACTGCAATTGGAACAGTCCCAAATCCCCCGGAATCAGCCACAGATTTTTTACCTCTGTATTTAAGGGCTCTACGTTATCCCCCTGAAGCCAATCTAAAGCTGTCGGCTGCTGACCGTCTTGGCCTAACCCAAAACTAAGGGTGCGCTGCCCATCCAAGTCGAGCAGCAGGACGCGACACTTACTTGCAGCGAGGCAAGCTCCTAAGTTTAAAACTGTGGTACTTTTCCCCGTACCGCCTTTGAAATTGAAAATAGCGACCTTTAACATAAAATCCTATTAAGGTCTAATCATCGTTTAGCTTAACACTTTTATATGCTTAAGTGTTAAAGTCATAAACGGTTAAACGTCTAATAGGTTTAACCGTTTATGATCAAGTCTGAGGTCAGCCGCAGATTGGCAGTTACAGCACGAATAAGGTAAGTAGGTAGGCGAAACCCGTTTCTTGATGAAACCGGGTTTCTATGGTGTACTTCATAAACTTGCAATTTGCTGCTTGCTTTAAAATCTAGGGTTTTTTGTCTGACTGGTTAGACCCAAAGTCAACTGGGGCAATTGCTCTTTGGGGTAACGATCAAACGATCAATCGCTAGCTTGCCATAATTGGTTAAACAGTTAAACGTATTATACCTTTAGCTGTTTAGATGAATATCCCATAACTAGCTTTTCAGGCAACTGAAGCGATGTCGCGCTGGGGCATAGCGTTCCGTTAACTGCGATCTGCGTACTACCGTATGCTGATAGCTCAACAAATGCCTTGGCTTTCTTGAGGCGATCGCACCACCCTCAGTTAGGATATCCGCGATCGCACGGCTGCCTGCTCTCCCTAGATAACTCAATCGTATAGGGTCAAGGTTGAATGGCAGATAATGTTATTCAGGGTGAAGGTTTCACGGTCAGAGAAAGCAAATTGACTTCTTTGTCGGGCGCGTTAAGTAAGTAGGCGCTGTAAAACGCAATTATGTAAACGACTGTAAAGTATCCAAATTCCTTAAGCGTGGCTAAGTCAGCCCTGTTTACATACAGTTACATAGTTGAGTTTAATTCCGCCTACCTACTTAAACTCCCTCTTAATTAATTCCTTTAAAAGCTCCACAAGCAACAAAAATTGAAGGAGAAACGGGAGCATCTGTTGATGCTCCCGCACTTGCAGCAATTTCCAGGGGCCAGTCAAACTTTTTTTGTTGTGATTGCACTAATTGTCCGACAATTAAGAGGAATTCCTAGAAATGCTGTTCTGACAATTTCACAGGTCGTCCTTTGAACGCTGTTACCTCAGATTTAACGCTCTTGTTGCCACAGCCTCTGCCGCTGACGAATCACCCGGTGGCGGTGTACCTTTCTCTGTTGGCACCCGGCTCACAGCCGACGATGCGGCAGTCTCTTGATGCGATCGCGTCTTTGCTGACGGAGGGGCAGTGCGACGCGATGACGCTGAATTGGGCGACGCTGCGCTACCAGCATACGGCTGCGGTGCAAGGGGCATTGATAGCACAGCACTCTCCGGCTACTGCTAAAAAGATGATGTGTGCTCTGAAGCGGGTGTTGAAAGAATCACTGCGGCTGGATTTGATGAGCGCGACTGACTATGCCAAGGCGATCGATTTGCCTAAAATTAGGACATCTGACAAACTCAGGGGGCGGGCCTTGAGCGCTGATGAAATTGCCACTCTGTTTGAGGTGTGCCACAATGACTCGACTCCGGCAGGCGCTCGGGATGCGGCTCTGCTGGCGATTCTGCGGGTGGGTTTGCGCCGGGCTGAAGTGGTGAAGCTGGAATTGAGGGACTTTAATGCTCGCACGGGTGCTATGAAGGTACGAGGCGGTAAGGGGAACAAAGACCGCACGGTGTACCTTCCTGGCAATGCTGTGAAGGTGGTGGAAGATTGGCTCGTGGTTCGGGGTCTGGAAGCGGGAGCGTTGTTGTGTCCGGCCTGGAAGATGGGTCGGATACATATCAGACCGCTAACACCCCAGGCGGTATTAGTGATTTTGCAAAAGCGGGCAATAGAGGCGGGAGTGGAGTCGTTTTCTCCTCACGATTTCCGCCGGACTTTTTGCTCGGATTTGCTAGATGCTGGAGTTGATATCGTGACTGTGGCGGAGCTGGCGGGGCATTCTTCGCCTGCAATTGTGGCTAAATATGACCGCCGGGGAGAGGAAAGGAAGCGGCTCGCTGTGGAGCTGTTGTCGATTCGGAGCAAGCGTTGAGCTGCCAACAAGCGACAGTAGTTTTGGAGTGCGAATTGACTTCTAGGCTTATAGATGAGGCTGGGAGACGGAGCTAATGAGAGCGATGTACAAGGCAGCTTCGGCTGAATATCACTGCGTTATTGACGGGTAGTTGTTTATCGTCTCCACTTCACCTATAAAGTATTTTGCCGAACCCTAGAGGCCGACAAAATATTTCACTCCTCAAACCGTCACGGAGCAAGAGTTTCAGGCGTTGATTATCCATTAGCTCCCTGATTATTTCAGTCAAGGCGTCAAACCTTTATCCGGCTTAGGTTTCATCCACTTGGCTATAATGATCAACCCTAGGGTTAATCCGTACCACTTATGATCCTGTGTCATCAAATGGCAGAGCTTAAGCGTCGCATTTTTTGAGTAAACGAGAATTTCAACCCTATAGGGTTGTAGGTATTTGCGACATATGAAAACAAACTGTGAGGTAGCAGCCAGATAGGGACACACTAAAGCTTGCGTCCGCTTGCCGACTCAAGCAAGGCAAAATAGGTTTTTTTAAAATAGTTAATCTCGTGTAAGGATTCAGGTAAAAAATAGTTCCGCAGAGAGCCGAAAAATATGGTAATGTAGTCAGATGAGCGAAAAGCCAGA
>NZ_JAUBQH010000160.1:0-1418 GCF_036701145.1 Microcoleus sp. Pol17C6 | reverse complement strand
TGGTGGCTGCGGGCTTTTTCATTTACTTATTTTACCAGATGCCGACACTTAAGTTTTTTTTGACCTGAATCCTTACAAAAATTAAGTGTTGATATTAGGGAACAGAATTGCTCACGGCTTCAAAACAAAACTGACTTTTAAAGAAACAAGAGAGGTGATTATCTGGTCTTTATCATACAAACTATATCTATCTTCTGTATTTGTGAGCTACTTAATTTTGTGCCGTCGCTAGTTTTTCAACGAGCTGCTAATCTTTGATCGGTTCCTCTGCCAAATTTATATTCTAATTATTGGTGAGGTGGTAATAATAATAATATTATTATTACCACCCTTAAATATTAATATACTCATCTTTTAGAATTGCTAAATTCTCTGGATTTTTCTAAAGGAACTAAGAAAAAAATTAAACAAAAAACACATAAAATCAGCGGGTTTAGCTACTATATCGTTGCATTATTCAGTAATGATGTAATCATTATTTTTAATATAAGGTTTCCCTTTTATTCGTTTTTTAACGCTTTCTGTAGTTTCTCTATTGGCTCTTTCTCTCAGATGATTCTCTGCTGTCATTTTGACACTAATTACATAAAGTTTGTTTTGGATTATCCCGTATTTCAATGCCTAACAGCTTATGTCCTGGGAAAGATGCGATCGCACTCCTACCTCCCTAGCATTGTAAAAGTTGAAAGCCCACAGTTCACAAAGATTGTCTGGTACAGAGATAAGCAAGCCTAGACAAACGAGCGTGAAGCAGTTACAGAGGATTTTAAATGGTTATAAACAGTTCGTTGACCCGGCCCTTGGCTGTAGTGACGGGTGCCTCTAACGGTATCGGCTACGAACTCGCCAAACAGTTCGCTCAAAACGGATTCGATCTCCTAGTCACCGCCACCGGAGCGAGCATCAATGAAGCGGCTCAAGGCTTTGAGGGGCTCGGTGCGAAAGTCAATACAGTGCAGGCAGACCTCGCTACCTACGACGGTGTTGAAACGCTCTACAACCAGATTAAAGCGACTAATCGGCCAGTAGATGCGATCGCAATTAATGCCGGTGTCGGCGTCGGGGGCGATTTTGCCCGCGAGACAGACTTGAAGGACGAACTAAATGTGATTAACCTCAACGTTGTCTCGTCTGTGCATTTGGCTAAACGGGTAGTTAAGGATATGGTCGATCGCGGCCAGGGACGGATTCTATTCACTTCGTCGATTGCCGCCCTAATGCCCGGCCCGTTCGAGGCAGTCTACGCGGCATCTAAAGCATTTATACACTCCTTCTCAGAAGGGCTGCGTAACGAGTTAAAGGACACAGGCGTCACCGTTACCGCGCTGATGCCAGGGCCGACGGATAAGCTGCTACGCAGCTAAACCGGATAAAATAGCATTGCCTTTATTTTTGATTTTTCGATCCCATTTAATAAC
>NZ_JAUBQH010000101.1:0-11823 GCF_036701145.1 Microcoleus sp. Pol17C6 | reverse complement strand
TTTTCTTGTTTTATTGACCCTACATTAGATTCTTCTGAGTCCTTGTGTCAAGCCTAATTGAGATGCTCTTACCCTGAGTAAAAACCCGCTTTCTTTGGTATTTATGCACAAGTTTTATTTGATCTAGCTTCGCAAAGCTCAAATCCCAAATCCCCAAATCCCCAAATCTAAAGTCTAAAATCTAAAATCTAAAATCGAATGAGTTACTGCCTAAACCCCAACTGTTCCAAGCCGCAAAACCCTCCCGCAGCCAAAATTTGCCGAAACTGCCGTTCAAAACTGCTGCTGCGCGATCGCTACCGGGCTATAAAGGCGATCGGACAAGGCGGTTTTGGTAGAACATTCCTCGCCGTTGACGAAGACAAACCCTCAAAACCCCGCTGCGTCATCAAACAATTTTTACCCCCAGAAACCCAACTCATCCCATCAGCAAGCAATCGCAACAGCAAAAAAGCAGCCGAACTTTTTGAACAAGAAGCAATGCGATTAGACGAATTGGGCAAACACCCTCAAATTCCAGAACTATTAGCCTATTCCATTCAAGACAGCAGACAATATGTAGTCCAAGAATTTATCGACGGGCAAAATTTAGCACAAATTGTAGAAACAGAAGGCACATTTACAGAAAATCAAATTCAAGACTTACTCAATAGCTTATTACCCGTCCTTCACTTCATCCATTCCCACAACGTTATTCACCGAGATATCAAACCTGGGAACATCATCCGCCGCGCCGACAAACAATTAGTTTTAGTAGACTTTGGCGCCGCAAAAATTGCCACAGGTACAGCATTACTCAAAACAGGAACCAGCATCGGCAGCCCGGAATACATCGCCCCCGAACAAGCTAGAGGCAAAGCATTTTTTACCAGCGATTTGTACAGTTTAGGGGTAACTTGTTTGTATTTGCTAACTCAAGTTTCCCCTTTTGACCTCTTCGATCCTGGTGAAGATGCCTGGATATGGCGGCAGTATTTGGCCAACAACCCGGTGAGTGAACAACTCGGGAAAATTTTAGACAAAATGATTGAAAATGCTACCAACCGCCGCTATCAAACCGCTGTTGAAGTATTAAAAGAAATTAATCCCCAAGTTGCGATCAATCTAGCAATTCCTCAAACAAATTCCAAGTTAGTTAAACCAGGAAAAACTCCCGCCCAGCCCCAACAGCAAACCTATAACTGGCAATGTCTTCACACCCTCACAGGTCACAAAAACTTAATTTACTCTGTGGCTTTCAGCCCCAACGGAGAAGTTGTAGCCAGCGGCAGCGATGACAAAACAATCAAGCTGTGGGGAGTTGAAGACGGGCAAGAAATTGTCACCCTCACAGGACACGCTAACTCGGTTTATACAGTAGTTTTCAGCCCGGACGGACAGATACTAGCCAGCAGCAGCCACGACAAAACTGTTAAACTTTGGCGGATGAAAGATGGACAAGAAATCCGCACCCTGAACGGTCACAGTAACTCAGTTTACGGCGCCGCTTTCAGTCCCGATGGCGAAATTATTGCTAGCAGCAGTTGGGACAGAACAATCAAGATTTGGCGAGTCAAAGACGGGCAAGAAATTCGCACGCTTGCGGGTCACATCAATTTAGTTTATTTTGTTGCTTTTAGCCCTGATGGCGAAACTCTTGCTAGCTGCAGTTGGGACAGAACAGTCAAAATTTGGCGAGTTAAAGATGGGAAGCTAATTCGCACAATTACAGGTCATACAGACTCGGTTCGCTGCATAGCTTTTAGTCCAAATGGAGAGTTTTTGGCGAGCGGCAGCCATGACAATACTATTAAAATTTGGTGGGTCAAAGATTGGCAAGAAGTTTTAACTATCACAGGACATTCTTGGTATGTTGATTCTATTGCTTTTAGTCCCGATGGCGAGATTATGGCTAGCAGCAGCAATCAAACAATCAAGATTTGGCGAGTGAAAGACGGTCAAGAAATCTGTAATATTGCAGGTCATACTAACTCTGTTTATTCCGTTAGTTTTAGCCCGGAAGGAGAGTTTTTGACTAGCGGCAGCAGTGACAAAACTATTAAGATTTGGCAGAATATGATGTTTGTTTAATAGCCGATAATTAAAGTTGTAAATCATGATAAAGATTGTAACCAAAAGATTTCTGCTGCGTGACTTTGTAGATTCCGATCGATCGCCATTCTTGGAGTATCAAGCCGATCCGCGCAACCAGACATTTTACGAACCCGATCGGTCTAGTCCCGACCAGGCCGCACGTCTATTCGAGATGTTTCAGACCTGGGCTGACGATCGCCCTCGACTGAATTACCAATTGGCGATCGTACAACGACAGGAACCTTACGCCCTTGTCGGTTGCTGTGGACTGCGGCGAAGATTGTCTGAAACTGGCGAGATGGAATTTGGTCTTGAACTGGCACCAGCCTATTGGGGGCGATATGCCTACGCGATCGAGGTGGGGCGTGCGCTGCTCGACTTTGGGTTCGCGGAACTCGATCTGAAGGCGATCTCCGGGTCTACCGTCAGTGCAAATACCCGGATCGCTCGGTTGGCCCAGTGGATAGGAGCAGAAGTAGTTGCTACCCGCCCAGGGTCCTCATGGATGTCCGATCGCGGTTGGAGCGAGGTCGATTGGCGGATTGCACGGGCGCAATGGGAGCATCGTACTCTGCGGCACGGCCGATAATATATTTTTGTTTGGTGAACGGTTTATGAATGAGACAGCAGCCAATCAAATCCGTCAGCAGGTGGAAGCTGTGTACCGGTCCGAGTCGCGCCGCGTTTTAGCCACCCTGATCCGCTTGCTCGGCGACTTCGATCGCGCCCAAGAGGCGATGCACGAAGCCTTCGCTGTGGCTGTAGCGCAATGGCCCCGTGACGGCATTCCCGCTAACCCACGATCGTGGCTTGTTTCAGTGGGTCGCTTTAAAGCGATCGACACCATCCGCCGTCGCGCCCGCTTTGATACGCACTTGGCAGAACTCGCTCAACAACTCGATCCGAGTCACACCACAATCGAGGATGACGAGGACGTTGAGGACGATCGCCTGCGCTTGATTTTCACTTGCTGTCATCCGGCCCTGTCGCCAGAAGCTCAGGTGGCGTTGACGCTGCGGGAAGTCTGCGGACTCAGTACCGAGGAAATTGCCAGCGCCTTCCTGATTGCTCCCCCCACCTTGGCGCAGCGGATCGTGCGGGCCAAGGCGAAGATCCGATCCGCACGCATCCCTTATCAAGTGCCGTCGAAAACCGATTTGCCCGATCGATTGGACACCGTGCTTCAAACGATCTACCTGGTGTTTAACGAAGGGTACGCGGCCTCATCTGGCAGATCGTTGACGCGGGCCGATCTCGCTGGCGAAGCGATCCGTTTGGGACGGCTGGTAATGGAACTGTTGCCAGACTCCGAGGTGATTGGACTCCTGGCGCTGATGCTGCTGCAAGAATCGCGGCGCACCGCACGCACTTCCTCCACAGGCGACCTGATCCTTCTAGAAGACCAAGATCGATCGCTCTGGAATCAAGCACAAATTTCTGAAGGCAGGTTGCTGGTGCGGCAATCGCTATCATCGGGACGGTTTGGTTCCTACACGCTTCAGGCTGCGATCTCAGCCGTGCATTCAGAGGCCCAGAGTGCTGCTGCAACGGACTGGGCGCAGATTGTGGGCTTATACGACTTGCTCGTGCAATTAGAGCCGTCGCCCGTTGTTGCCTTAAATCGGGCGGTCGCAGTGGCAATGCGCGATGGCCCCTTAGCGGGACTGCAATCGATCGACGAAATATTAGCGCGCGGCGATTTGGCAGACTACCATCTGGCACACTCCGCGCGAGCCGATTTGTGTCGGCGGCTGGGCAGAACGGCTGATGCCAGAGAATCCTACCAAAAGGCGCTGGCGATCGTGAAACAGGAACCAGAGCGTCGTTTTCTCGAAAAACGCCTTCGCGAGTTAGGCTGAAAAAATTTTTTGCTGCGCTGTCGATTTGCAGCCTCGCCGAACGACTACTAATATCAAATCCGTTGACATCGGAGTTATTATCTCTCTCTTCTCTTTCTCTGTGTCCTCTGTGTCCTCTGTGGTTTAATCATTCCGATCTAACCGGAATTGATATAAATGAAGGCGACTATCTCAGATCGAATTTAGGAGTAACGATGAAATACATATTGCTGATTTACAGCGACGAAAATGCCTGGACTGAAAGCGAGCTGCAGCAATGCTACGCAAAGTCTTTGCAGCTAACCCAAGAACTGCAAGCGAACGGTCAATATTTGGGTGCTTCGCCGCTACACTCGATCGCCACAGCAACCAGTATTCGAGTGCGTGACGGGAAAAAACTTGTCACCGATGGGCCGTTTGCGGAGACGCGCGAACAACTCGGCGGCTACTTTCTGATCGATGCCAAGGATCTTGACGAAGCGATCGCGATCGCAGCACGCATACCAAGCGCCAGTAGAGGTACGGTTGAAATTCGCCCGATCGTGGAACTGTCGGGCTTGCCATCAGACCAGTAGTGGCCGTCAATCGATTTTAGATTTTAGATTTTAGATTTTAGATTGACTTGCGCGAGATAAATGCTCTTTCTTGAGGATTTTCGATTTTCGATTTTGGATTGATTCCACGGATAAATCACGTGGCGGGTACCACCTTTGAAATTCGCTTGTCAATACCGCTCAACGCAAACTTCCACATCCGCACTGACAAACTTTTTCAGAAAAAATGTTCAACTTGTCGATCGCACGCACCTCTATTCGACTAGATGGTAGAGCAAGGGTTAGCAGTTTTCAATCTGCGCCCGGAAAACCAATCGATATAAATAAGGAGATACCGCGATGACTGTGACAACCGAAACCACCAAAACAAAAGACGAAGCCCTGATTCGACAAATCATCGCAGATACCGCCAGTGCCATCTGCGCCAAAGACCTCGATCGCATCATGGCGCACTACGCCCAAGATGTGATTATTTTCGATGCCATACCGCCGTTCCAAACCAAAGGTGCAGATGAATTTCGACGGAGGTGGGAGGCCTGCCTGCCTTGCTTCCCGGACTCCTTCGGAATTGAGATGCGAGACCTCAGCCTCACCGTGAGCGGTGATTTGGCGATCGCGCACTGGCTTTTTCACTTCACAGGGATGCCAAAAGATCACCCAGCGGCGCAGATGTGGATGCGAATCACCTCTGGGTGCCAGCGGAAACATGGCAGGTGGCAGATCGTGCACGAGCATTGCTCTGTCCCCTTCGATCCAGAAACGTCTAAAGCCGTTTTCTCGATCGCACCTTAGCCCAGCTCAACAACCATAAACAAAAGGAGATTTCACTATGAAAGTCATGGTTCTAGTCAAAGCTACCGAAGACTCAGAGGCAGGCGTCATGCCCAGCGAACAGCTTCTGACGGAAATGGGGCAATACAACGAAGCATTGGTCAAGGCGGGAATTATGCTCGCTGGCGAAGGGCTGCATCCCAGCTCAAAAGGAGCGCGGGTGAGGTTTTCAGGCACAAATCGCAGCGTGACTGACGGGCCGTTCACAGAGACAAAAGAGCTGATTGCCGGATACTGGATCTGGCAAGTGCAGTCGATGGAGGAAGCCATCGCCTGGGTCAAACGCTGCCCCAACCCGATGCCAGGAGAATCCGAGATCGAAATTCGCCCGATCTTTGCAGCAGAGGACTTCGGCGAATCCTTGACGCCCGAACTCAGGGAACAGGAAGAACGCATTCGGGCGGGGGCAGAACAACTCCAGCGTTTTTGAGGGCATAAATACTGCCTGACTTTTCGTCCGGCAGCCACATCATTTCCCATGAATGGATTGCTCGATCGAGTATTAACCAAAGGAGTACATGATGCAATCGAATATTTATCTCTTTTTTGACGGTGAATGCGAAGCTGCATTTAAATTCTACGAACAGTGTTTGGGTGGCAAAATCGACGGGATGATGACCTATGGGGATGCGCCCATGTCTGAGGAAATTCCCTCCGAACAGCGCGATCGAATCATGCACGCCAACTTAACTGTTGGTTCAATGGTATTGATGGGTTCTGACACTCTACCCGATGACTTTAAAAAACCACAGGGATTCTCTGTGAATCTTCAATTTGACGATCTGGTCGAAGCGGAGCGGATCTTTCAAAAATTGGCAGAAAACGGAACGGTAAAGATGCCATTCCAAGAGACCTTCTGGTCTACCCGTTTTGGAATGCTTGTCGATCGATTTGGCACACCGTGGATGATTAATGTCCAGCCAGCTACCTAACCCTTTCAAATTTGCTCACAGGCCTTACCCTTCAATTCAAACATTAGCGATTTTTCGCTAATGTTTCACCTTGCGATCGAAGTTAAAAAGGAGAAAACATGGCCACTAAAATTTTCGTGAATTTACCCGTCAAAAATCTCGATCGGTCTGTCGAATTTTTTACTAAACTTGGATTCAGTTTTAACGCCCAGTTTACTGACGAAACTGCCACTTGTATGGTTGTGAGCGAAGACATCTTCGTCATGCTTTTGACAGAAGCTAAGTTCAAGGAATTTACACCCAACGCAATTTGCGATGCCACCAAGAGTACAGAAGTGCTGGTGTGCTTGTCTTCCGAGAGCCGAGAAGAAGTGGATAAAATGATTAGCAAGGCAGTTGCTGCTGGGGGAACGACCTACAATGAACCGCAAGACTACGGATTTATGTATAGTCATGGCTTTCAGGATTTAGATGGCCACATTTGGGAAACTATGTTCATGGAACCCAGCGCAGTAAATCAAGGTTAGGCATTTTTTATCTGCTTCCTGAAAACAATACAAAGCTCTTCTCAATGAGTCCAAATTAGTGATTGCATTGAGAAGAGCGATCGAATATCCAAAAAGGCCACATAAACCATGAATTCATCATCTAAACCAGTTGGCTACAACTGCGTTTCGCTGTATTTCGTTGTCGATGGTGTACCAGAAACATGGCATTTCTCATCTGAGTATTGGCAACGATCGAACTGAGGCGGTTCCCCAATAATCGCGAAAGCCGATCGACTCTGAAGTCCGCATCAACGATAGGGTAGTGATGATTGCTGATGTCAGCGATGGCTGGCCATCCTTTTTTTAAACAGAAGTACGATCGGCCTTTTTAAATTTCTTCAACAACTCCGGCGTCACCAAACCTTGCGGAAAAAATATCGTCCCTAAAACAATCAGCAACCCAAAAATAATTAAACGTCCATCCCGCAGAAATTGCGCCAACCAAATCGGCAATCCCTGAATAGTTGCCATTCCCCTCAAAACCTCCGGCAAAGCAGTAAACACCATCCCTCCCAAAACTGCTCCCAGAAAAGTTCTGCTACCACCAATCAACACAGAAGTCAAGTAAATAATACTAGCATCAAAAGTACCTTGACGGGCGTTCCAAGTATTCAGGAAATGAGCGCTAACTGCACCCACAACCCCAGCTAAAACAGCACCTAACGTGAAAGCCAAAACCTTATAAAAAGTTGGGTTAATGCCGATCGCATCAGCCGCTAACTCATCAGCGCGGATCGCTGCAAAAGCCCGCCCCACCCGAATCCGTTCCAGCCGATAGACAATCGCCATACTTACCAACAGTAAAGGTACTACAATCCACAAATACTCGATCGGCGTCGCAAACGGTTGCGGAATCCCAAAAATGCCCACAGCCCCACCAGTGATATCTAGATTCAGGGATAAAACCCGCAAAATTTCCACAAAAGCAATAGTTGCGATCGCCAAATAAATCCCGCTTAACCGCAGCGCCGGAATTCCCACTAAAATCCCCAGCAACCCCGAAACAGCCCCTGCAATTATCATCTCTAATAACAACAACGGCAGTGGAAATAAACTCCCTGTCTGTTGAAAAACCGTCGTAGATAAAATCGCCGCAATATACCCACCCAAAGCATAGAAACCAGGGCTAGCCAGAGACAACTGTCCAGTCATTAAAGGCAAATAAAGCGACATTCCCAACATTGCACCCAGCAACATCGAGACAATCAAAAACCCGTAAGTAGTAAAAAATTCATTCATAACTTTTTTTATTTCTTAGTCTTTTAGAGAGGGACTTATAGCGTTTCCTATAGTCATGAGGTACAGTAGCAACAATGAGCAAACCAGTTATGAATATCTTTTTTAGTAACTTGTAGCATAGCATCTGTAATTGCATCAATTAAGTCTAAATAATTTCTGGCTTTAAGTTTTCTTAACAGAGATTTCACTTTTGACCAAAAATTTTCTATCGGGGAAAACTCGGGAGAGTAAGGAGATAAATAAATTAACTTTGCTCCTGCCTCTTCGATAAATTCTTTCACCATTTCTCCGCAATGAATTTTAGCATTATCCATAACTACACAAGCACCTTGCCAAAGTTTAGGAACTAATTCTCTCAGGATAAATGCTTCAAATGTTATTCCATTTACTGCACCATAAATATTTCTTGAGGCTACCACTTCTGTACTCGATAAAGCCGATATTAAAGAAATATTGGTTCCCCTTTTGAGTGGTTTTTCTCCTCTCGCTCTTTTACCTTTTAAGGCTCTTCCATATAGTCGTACCATTGCTAGATTAACTCCGGATTCATCTATAAAAATCAGGTCTTCTGCCCGGATGTCCCGGATTTTTTCCCAAAATTCTACTCGGGCTTTTTGAACTCGTTCGCTTCTTTTTTCAGCCGCATAGAGTGTTTTTTTTTGAAAGTATAATTGAGTTGATGGCTAATTCTTCCCATGGTCGATATACTTACTTTTATTCCCGTTTTTAACTCAAGCATTTCCGTTAGTTCTTTTAAAGTTGCATCATTATTCTCTTCTATTATTTGCACTAAACTCACTAATTGTTCGCCCTGTTAATTTGGTGGGTGGACTTCCTCCTTGAGCAAGAGGACTTATATCTCCTGTCTCTTGGGCTTTTTTTAGTAATTTTTGAACAAAGCTCTTAGCTACCTTAAAACGTTCTGCTAGTTTTCTTATTGAGATATTTTCTTGTTCTCTCACTTCTATTATTTTTTTTCTAAAATCTAGTGAATACGGTTGCATTGATGATTTTCCTCTAAATAGTTTTACTTTACCAAGTGTACCTCATAGCTGTGAAAAACGCTATAGTTTGACTCTTAAGCGATTTCAATCGCCGATTTTTTTTTACACCTTTTAAATCAAACACCTCTATTTCTTAGTCTTTTGGAGAGGGACTTAGTTTGACTTTTAAGCGATTTCAATGGCTGAATTATCTTACACCTTCTGAATCAAACGCCGTCCAAACAAACCCTGCGGTCTAACCAATAGCATAATAAACAATATAGCAAAAGCAACAGCATCCTTATAAGCCGAAAAATCACCAGGCACAAAAGCCTCCACCAAACCAATTATAAAACCTCCCAAAACTGCCCCAGGAATACTCCCCAACCCACCAAGTACAATCACCGCCAAACCTTTCAAACCAAAAGCAATACCAAAATACGGTCCAGCAATACTCACACTAGAACCCACCAAACTCCCCGCCAAACCCGCCAGAAAACTGCTCACAAAAAACGTCAACACAATGTACCTATCAGTATCAATCCCCAATAAACTAGAAGTAGTCGCATCTTCAGCCACAGCCTGCATTGCTTTGCCAAATTTAGTAAAATTTATTAAGTAAGTTAAGACAGCCACAATCGCAACTGATACCGCAAAAATTACTATTTGAACAGTCCGAATCGGAATTGGTTTATCCGCTGTCCCGAAGTTAATGGCAGCCGGTAAATAGCCGTAAGTGTTAGCAGGAAAAGTGTAAATTTCCGCACCGACAAGATATTGGATGATATTGGCTATCGCAACAGCCACACCCAAACTAGAAACCACAGTCAGCAGAGAATCAGAGTGTCGCCTGCGCAAAGGCAAAAAAGCAACTCTTTCAACAATTACTCCTACCAAACCAGCCATGACACTGCCCAAAATTAACGCCACAGCAAAAGGCAAATTCACGGGAATTCGAGCGTTAGCCCACAACCCATTAAAACCGAAAGTACCTCCCATCAGCGCATAGGTGAAATAAGCACCCAACGTAAATACTGCACCGTGAGCAAAATTAATAATTCCCAGAATAGAAAAGACCAACGTGTATCCCAGGGCAAAAATAGCATACACGCTGCCGATCGACAAACCATTCAAAAATTGTTGCAGAAACAGAGTTAAGTCCATCACCAGTTAGAGATTCGGCATCAACATTAAATCATTCAAAAACAAACAGCATACAATTTTTACTCTGACTTCTGACTTCCCCCCTTGGGGGGCGGCGAAGTTAACCTCAGACTCACACTCAATAACTCATCCGTGTATCCGTGTCAAAATTCGTCTTTTGTATTCATTTCAAAAACTCAAACTTACCATTATTGCCATCCGCCTCCATCTTAATCCGTGCCACATAAAACTCTTTCTGATTAATCTCCCCTTCAGGCGTAAAAGAAATTTCCCCCAGAGGCGTATCGTACTTTCCACTCAACAACTGCTGATTCAAATTTGTACGCAATTCTGCCAAAGGTTTTTGGCTAACCTTCGACTTAGCATTAATTTCTTTTAATGACTCAACAAAAACTTGTACGCCCGTAAAAGCTTGAGCGCTAAACTGAGGCGGTTCCTTCTTAAATTGAGCGCGGTAAGCATCGCGAAAAGCCTTATTAACTTCATTTTCATATTCCGGGCTGTAGGCTTGGGCAATCAAAACTCCATCACAAAGTGCTTTACAAACCGCAAACACATTAGAAGTATTCAGACCGTTGCCCCCAATGATAACGCCTTTGTAACCCAACTCCCGCAACTGCTTAATTAAATTGCCTCCATCTGCGGCCAACCCAGAAATAATTATCAAATCGGGATTGACATTTATCGCATTAGTGGCTTGAGATTGAAAATCTGTATCAGTAGTCAAGAATTTTTGAACTGTTGCCAATTCCAGTCCCATATCTTTAACCGTTGTCTGAAAAGTTTCAGTCTCAGATTTGCTAAAAGCATCATTCTGAGCAAAAAACACGGCTACTTTCTTAATATTGGGATTTTGCTTCAGGGCCGCCTTAACCGCATTAGGTGCTACCACAGCGACAGGCGCGGAGACTCTGGTCACATAATCGCCAATCTGGGGAATGCCTTTAGCGGTGTTGGAGGGTCCGAGTACGGGAACTTTTGCTCGATCGGCGATCGGATCGGCACTAAAAGCTTGTTGGGACAGAGTTGGGCCCACAATACCCACCACCTTATCCTGATTGATCAGAGTATTGAAGGCATTGATCGTCCCTTGTTCGTCTCCACCGGTATCTTGGAACACCAGTTTAATAGGCGTCCCATCCACACCGCCCTTATCGTTGAAATACTTCTCAGCAATTTTCGCCCCAGCCACCTGTTCCTGACCCAGCAAAGCCACATTGCTAGTTTGCGCCACCCCAACCCCAATGGGAATAGCGGTAGAGTTCCTCGCAGCAGAACCCTGTGGCGAAGTTGCCGGAGATGGCGAAGTACCTGGAGATACGGCAGTTGATGTCTGGGGAGTGTTGGTCTGACTGCAAGCGATTAGCAGTAAAGCGCAGGTAACGAACAAGGCAGTAGGACGAGCGGCAGGTTTTTTCATAAGGGGGCGATCAAACATCTATATATAGAACATCTACACGTAGAGATATTCTACCCATGCGCGGTAGATACTCCCCCCAAAAGCCCCATCTTGCAAAAAAAAGACCCCTTCCCGAAAAGAGGAGTCAGCCAGCGGAGGCAGGATGGGAAACAAACAGCTCAAACCCTCACTGTGTAAGGCTTACCAAAAAACTCAAAAATATTTTCACAAAACGCTTGACAACCCCTTGCCAAATAAGTATATTAATAAAGCGCCAGAAGGG
>NZ_JAUBQH010000159.1:0-1431 GCF_036701145.1 Microcoleus sp. Pol17C6 | reverse complement strand
CCAGGGTAAGCTCATCTAATTTGGTATAATATGAACTTGACAAAGTTAACAAAATAAGCATAAGAGACTGTGTAGGCAGCATACTTGACTCCTAACACAGATCAGTGAGATGACAGTAATACTGTAGTTGAAAATCTCAAAAAATACCCTATATGTCTCAAGGCTTTAACAAGAAAAATGCCGATGCTCAGAAAAATTCTCATTCTGAGATAAAACTAACAGAAGTGGCAGATATCGGGTGTATTCAAAAAAGTTTAGTTCACCACTTCCAAGAGATCAAAGATCCCAGAGTAGAGAGAACTAAGAAACATCAACTCACAGATATCTTAGTAATTGCGATTTTAGCAGTAATTGCTGGAGCGCAAGGATGGGAAGACATGGAAAATTATGGCATTAGCAAAAAGCAGTGGTTAGAAAAGTTTTTGGCATTACCTCACGGTATTCCCTCGGATGACACCTTTCGTCGGGTATTCGAGTTCATTAACCCAGAAGAATTGAATCGTTGTTTTCTTCAATGGGTAGAAACCCTTGTCACCAAGATGGGAGGAGAAATAATCCCCATAGATGGGAAGACAATTAGGGGTTCATATGACCGAAATCAAGGGAAATCAGCACTCCATCTCATTAGTGCCTGGTCGAGTGAGCAACGTCTAGTCTTGGGACAGATGAAAGTAGAAGATAAATCTAATGAAATTACTGCTATTCCTGCATTATTAGAATTGCTGGATATTAGAGGCTCCATCATCACCATTGATGCCATGGGGACACAAACAGAAATTGCTAAAAAGATTATCGACAAGAAGGGAGATTACGTTCTGGCGCTCAAGGCAAATCATCCCACTCTCTACAATCAGGTTCAAGAATGGTTTGAAAAAGCCTCTGCACAGCAATTTCAAGGCATTGATGTCAGTTATGAAAAACGTGTTGAAAAAGGACATCACCGTCGGGAAATCCGTCAAGTCTGGTCGGTTCCACTTGCGGCTATTAATAATCTTTATCAACCCCGACTATGGGCAGGACTTCAAAGTGTTGTCATGGTTGTACGAGTCCGTCATCTCTGGAACAAAACTACCCGTGAGGTTCAATTTTATTTGTCTTCTTTGCACAGTGATGCTCAACTTATTGGTCGGGCTATTCGACAACATTGGGGTATTGAAAACCAGGCTCATTGGACTCTTGACTGTACATTTGCTGAGGATGCTTGCCGCATTCGCTCTTTCCACAGTCCTCGAAATTTTGCTATTTTACGACGCATTGCTCTCAATGCACTCAACCGCGAACACTCTTATAAACGTAGTCTCCGACAAAAAATGAAACGCACTGCTATGGATAACGATTATATGATTCAAGTTCTCTTTTCTTGTTTTATTGACCCTACATTAGATTCTTCTGAGTCCTTGTGTCAAGCCTAATTGAGATGCTCTTACCCTG
>NZ_JAUBQH010000158.1:0-1449 GCF_036701145.1 Microcoleus sp. Pol17C6 | reverse complement strand
AATTTGAGAACTCCCGAACAATCCGAGCGTTGGAGTGATTTAATGCCATTGATGAGTTGGCAACTCTGGTTAGCTAGTACACTTGGGCGGGAATAGAGCTACCATTTATAGGTAGATGTAGAAGGTAGAACAGATCGATGCCCAGACTAGCCCCAAAGCCATTGCAATTGGCAGATGCAGAACGAGAGCAACTGTGGCAGATTGTCAACCGTCATCGGACTCCCCAGCAAATTGCCTTAAGAGCCAGGATTATTCTGTTAGCAGACGAAGGATACAATCATCGAGAAATCGCTCGTGCCCTCAACATCAGTCGAGAGATGGCTTCGTTGTGGCGTAATCGTTGGTTAGAGTTGAGTGTCAAGAATTTGGAAGTGGTGCAGCGATTAGCCGATGCCGAGAGACTTGGAGGTCCAATGACCTTCAGCTTAGAACAGATTCTTCAATTATTTGCGCTCGCTTGTGAGAAACCGGAAATCTATGGGCGACCGCTGAGTCATTGGAGTGCGCGAGAGCTAGCAGATGAAGCGCTCTTTCAAGGCATAGTCACCAGCATCTCCCCTCGCCATGTTGGGAGATTGATGGCAGAAGCCGATTTAAAACCGCACCAGTCACAATACTGGTTGAATCCCCCCCCGACCCACAGTTTGATGAAAAAATCAAAGACATCTGTGAGGTCTACCTGAGTGCAATAGAGCGTGCCGAGCGGGGAGAGCGGACGATTTCGATGGATGAGATGACAGGAATTCAAGCCATCGAGCGCAAGTCTTCCGACCGTGGAATGCGTCCCGGCAAACGGGAGCGGCGAGAATTTGAGTATATTCGCCACGGCACCCAAACATTAATCGCGAGTTTTGATGTTGCTCAAGGTCAGGTGGTCGCTGCGACCATTGGCGATACCCGAACGCTCGTTGGACTATCTGAGCCACGTCGAACACCTGATGGCTAGTGACCCTGATGCTGTCAAATGGCATCTGGTGATGGATTGTTTGAACACTCATCAATCGGAATCCTTGGTTCGGTTTGTGGCAAAATTTGAAGGGCTGGAGGTTCCTCTCGGGGTGAAAGGGGTATCGGGTATTCTTAAATCGATGCCAACTCGATCCGATTTCTTGCGTGACCCCACTCATAAAATCGTGTTTCACTTCACCCCCAAGCATTGTTCTACAGCGAGATCAGATTGAGATTTGGTTCAGTATTTTAGTTCGTAAGTTACTCAGGCGAGCCAATTTCATCAGTAAAGCTCAACTCAAAACCCGTCTCCTTGAATTCATCGATTACTTCAATTGCACAATGGCTAAACCCTTCAAATGGACTTATTCGGGCAAAGCATTGAAGCAATAATCAATGGTAGGTTAACTCCCGCCTACCTCTACTAGGGAGTTAGTGGTTGAGAATGTATTACTGCAGGCAATCTGCTAATATCAGTTTAACTCCTGGACGTGTTGCCCA